>NZ_JBASWB010000082.1:0-1694 GCF_049276255.1 Miniphocaeibacter sp. | reverse complement strand
GGTTAAGCATGATAATGCTGTCATTTGTGTACCTCTCTTCTTTTCGAGTTAACCGCCGGCTAAAACCATTATAGAATAACCCTGCCTCCTTATCCAGGGTGTTTATATGAAAGGTTTTGTCACTCTTTGCCGGGCGCCCGGGGCAATTAAATACTTTGAAATACTATCAAAAATGATGTAAAATAACACCAACACTACACCTGACAGGAGTGACCCCAATGACAATTTCCAATAAAATAAAGGGTTTTTTAGCAAACGCTTCTTTTATCCGCAAAATGTTCGAGGAAGGGGAAAAATTAAGAAAAATCCACGGTCCGGAGCATGTTTATGATTATACACTGGGAAATCCCGATGTAGAACCTCCGGCTGCCTTTAAGGAAGAGTTGAAGAAACTGGCCCTTGAACCGGTGCCTGGTATGCACCGTTACATGAGCAACGCCGGTTATTCCGAGACACGCCGTGCAGTTGCAGACGCACTGGCAGACAACTCCGGCCTTCCCTTTTCTGAGAATAATATTATTATGACCTGCGGCGCCGGGGGAGCTTTGAATGTGGTGCTGAAGACGATTCTGGATCCCGGTGATGAAGTCATTCTAATTTCTCCATTTTTTGTCGAATACAAATTTTATATCGACAATCATGGCGGTTTGTTTAAAATAGCCCCCTCTGCCCGGGATTTCCAGCTTGATCTGGATTCCATCAGCGCGGCCGTCACCCCCCGGACCAGGGCGGTATTAATTAACTCACCCAATAACCCCACCGGCGTAATTTACAGCGGTGAATCCCTTACAGCCCTGGGGGCTCTGCTGGAAACAAAGGAAAAGCTCACCGGCCAACCCATCTATGTAATCTCGGATGAACCCTACGCCAAGATTGTCTATGACGGAATCAAACTCCCCAGTGTCTTCAAACAAATTAAAAACAGTATCGTTGTAACTTCGCACAGTAAGGATCTGGCCCTGCCGGGGGAACGTATCGGCTATATCGCTTTTTCACCCCGGATCGAAGACGGCGCCCTGCTTGAAGAAGGCCTGATCTTCTGTAACCGCACCCTGGGCTTCGTCAACGCTCCGGCCTTGATGCAGCGGCTGGTTACCGGGCTGCAGGAGGAAAGTGTGAATATCCAGGAATACCAGGAAAAAAGGGATATTCTGTACAACAGCTTAACAGAACTGGGCTTTGAAATGATTAAACCCCGGGGGGCATTTTACCTGTTTCCAAAATCGCCGCTTCCGGACGATGTGAAATTCATCAGAAAAGCCCAAAAATACAATCTCCTCCTGGTACCCGGCAGCGGTTTCGGGAAGCCCGGCTACTTCCGGATGGCTTATTGTATTGACAAGCAGATTATTCTAAACTCACTGCCGGCTTTTAAAGCCCTGGCCGCCGAACTGGGAATGACGCGTTAAGAACAGCAAAGCCCCCGCCCTTCTGCCGGGCGGGGGCTCTTTAACATAGTATCTTCCTTAATATATTAATGGCATTTTTATCAGTGATGTCTAAAGTATGGTCATAAAGAACCAGATGATCATGACGCCCTCCACCATCAGTTTGAGAACTGTCCCGCCTAAAAAACCGATAAGCGTTCCAAACCCCACCTGAAAGGCCTTATCAAAGGAACTTCTGCGGTACAGCTCTCCTGCCACCGCGCCGATGAAGGGACCGAAGATGAGTCCGAAAGGCCCGAGCAGAAG